>NZ_FMHU01000003.1 GCF_900091415.1 Micromonospora inyonensis
GCCGGCGGCGGTGGCGTCCGGGGTCCGGCGCAGCCAGCCGAGGTGCGCGGCGACGAACCGGGCGGCGGCCGCCACCGGGTGCTCCGGACGGTCGTGGCGGATCGCGTCGCACGACGGTGACCGCACCGGCCCGGCGCAGCGGCCCACCCGGCACCGGCGCACAGCGGCCCGACGGGCGGGGCTGCCGCGTCGGCAGCGGACGCCCCGGGTGCGGGCGATGTGGTCCATCCAGGTCACCACGACGTGCGCGGCGGCCCACGCGGCGGCCGAGGCGTCCAGGTCGACCGGGATAGGCGGCTCGGTCGAGCGAGGGCCGTCCCGGTCGCCGTAGCGAGCCTGCCGGGCGATGTTGACGACCGGCTCGGTGGCGTCGCGTGCCATGTCCCGCACTGCTCGGTGGACGGGGGCATAGCAGGGCTGGCAGACGTTTCCGCCGGTCGGGTCCGGGCGGGTGCACCAGGCACAGGTGGAGCAGGTTGCGGGCGGGGAGGGACGTCTGGTCATGGGTGCTCCGTGCGGTCCTGGTGCTCGGGGTCGGGCTGCGGTGGATGTCCGGCGTGGTGTTCGGGAAGGGGCCGGGAGGTGCGGAGGTACGGGGATCCGTGCAGGGGGCCTCGGGGTGTGGTCGGGGGTCCGATGCGGTGGGCGGTAGGTGGTCCGGGGCGTGGGGGACCTAGTGAGGGAGCGGTGCCCGACCCGCCCCGTCCCGTCCCGGGAGACGACGCGACCTGAGTCGGGACGCTGGTGACGGCGCTGGTCGGAAGGCAGACGGGTGCGCTGTTGCCGCTGGTGGCAGGCGTTTCGGTGGGTGGGGGACCTGGATCGGGACCTGAGTGCGGACCTGGTCGGGACCTGAGTCCGGACCTAGGTCCGGACTCAGGTCTGACGTTGGTCCGGATGCGGGTGGCTGCTCGCCGGGCGCGGGACGCAGCACCATGCCGGCGGCCTCGGGGGTGCGCTTGGACTTGCGGCGGTTGCAGCCGCGGCAGGCCACTACGAGGTTGGAGGCCGTCGGCGATCTCGGGGTCGACGTGGTCGTAAGTGAGGCCGGCGTCGGAGACCCGGTCGGAGAAGGGGCAGAAGTTGCCGCAGTAGCGGCACACGTCGCGGTCGCGGGCCCGGACGGCCGCCTTCAGGGCGGAGTTCTTCAGCTCCTTGGCCTTGGCCTTGTGGACGTCGTTCTCCGACCGGGACGGGTTGCGGTCGAGGTAGTCGTGGATCAAGTAATCCCAGTCGTCGACCCACGTCCGGCCGTTCATGCACTCGCACCGCTCGCCGTCGTCGCGGCGGTGCAGCAGCGGCGCCCGGCCGTACCGGGCGCGCATGAGCCGCTCGTTGGCCTCGTCCCAGCCGAACAGGTCGAGGATGTCGGCGGTGAGGAACCCGTCGGACCGTTCGCCGGACACCCACGACAGCAGCTGGGTCCACACGCCGAGCGCCTCGGCGCGCTGCTTCTTCGCCCGCAGCCCGGTAGCACCGGGGTCGGCCAGGCCACGGACCTTGACGGACATGGCCAGCCGGTCGTCGATGCGCCCCCAAGGCATTAGCGGCGTCCTTTCGGGACACGACAACTAATGATCAACATCTATGGCTCTCCCGGTATGGCGAGGCGCGGCCACCGGTTCCGGTGGCCGCGCCGGGCGGGCGTGTAGGGGCTGTTTGCAGGTCAGCGGGCGAACGACATGTCTGGTGGAGCGTCGGGCGGGCAGGTGTCGCACCGTGAGCCCGGCAGGCCCCAGACGGGCGTGTAGCAGACGCAGCAGGCCACCATCTCGTAGCCGGCGACCCGGGCCGCCGGCTTCTCGGTGACCTCGGGCGGGGCCTGCCCGGCGAGGGCGGCGTCGACGAGCGCGCGGCCCTTGCGGGCCCGCTCGACGGCCTCCTCCGGGGTGCGGACCTCGCGAACAGCGACGTCGGTCTCCCACTTCGGCCTGCCCCGGTAGCCGCGCTGCATCACGCACCCGCCGAGCCGGCCGGAACGCCAGCGCCGATGACCGCCGTGGTGTCGTCCGCGTTCGCAGCTGCCTCCTGGCGGAGGGCCTCGGCCAGCACCTCCTCGCCGTTCGGTCAGCTGGTAGAGGCGCACGCCGTCCCGGTCGTCGGCGTCCTCGGCGAGCCGAACCAGGCGGGCCGCCATGAGCGGACCGAGCCGCCGGCCGGCGCGGCGCAGGCCGAACGGCGGGTCGGGCAGCTTCTCGAAGTCCGGCCGGGTGTAGCGGGGGTCGCTGTGCACGCGGCCCTGCCTGATCGCTACGAGCAGCTCGACGTGTTCGGGGCCGAGGGTGGTCTGCATGAGGGTGTCTCCGATCGTGCTGTTCGGGTTGTGCGTCACGCCGCCGGCTCTTCCTGATCGCCGGCGTCGAGCAGGGCCAGGTGCCGCCGGCGTCGCCGGATCCGGCGCGCAGCGTCGTCCTCCAGCGCTGCCCGCTTCGCCAGGGCCTGCTCGACCGGGTGGGGCGGCTCGGGCGGCAAGGGAGGAGGGCCGTATCGCTCGGTCAGCAGGGCGTCGAGCAGGTCCTGCCGCGTCATGACGGGTCACCCCGGGTGGCGCGCAGGGTGGCGCAGGCAGCGCAGTCACGCGGCTGTAGCCGGACCCGCTTGCGGCCGGTGGCCCGACCGGTGAGGGTGATCCCGCAGATGTGCGGGTACCGCTCGTCGACGGGCACCGGCCGGCCGAGCAGGATGCTCGCGCCATCCACACTCCGGGCTGCATCGCGTCACCGTGGCCCGTCCTCGACGAGCTGGCCGTCGAGCGCGTCGCCGGCGCGGAGCCCGGCCCGGACGCCGGCGGCGTACAGGGTCGACAGGTCCGCCGGCAGCAGGCCGAGCGCGCACAGCACGTCGAGGGCCTGGTCGACGCCGGCGACGTAGAGCTCCACGCTGTGCACGTCGTAGCGGCCGCCGTCGGAGAGGTAGCGGACGCTGAGGTAGCCGTCGCGGTGCCACTGCACGGCGACCAGCTCGGCCCGGGCCAGCGGGGCCACCCCGGGCGGCGGGGCGAACGGCAGCTCGTACTCGCGCGGCTCGACGCACCACTGCTGGGCGTGCCGGAGGGCGGCCCGGAGGCGGGCGATCTGCGTCAGCGTCAGCTGCGGACGGTCGACGGTGGGGGCGTCCGCCCCGTCGCCGGGGAAGTCGGCGACGGAGCGGACACGCGGGGCTCGTCGACGACGTCGACGACGACGGCGGGCACCGGCGGGAAGGCAGTGCAGGGGCGGCGGGGACGTCGACGGCGGCCACGGGCGCGGCGGGCCAGCACCGGGGGCACCACTTCGCGTCGTGCCGCTCCCGGGCCTGCCGGGCGGTCACGATCAGACCGTTACGCGTCGACCTGCGGCACACGGTGAACTCGGCACCGGGCGGCGGGTCGTGCGCCTCAATTCCCCGGCGCGCGATCGCGATCCACACCTCGTCGTCGTCGGCCGGGCCCGCCGGGAGGACCGCGTCGACACGACGCACGAACTCCGGCGCAACCTCGGCGACCGCCGCGATGCGCGCCGCCGGGTCGGTCTCGTACTGCTCGCCGAGGCCGGCCAGCTCGTCCTGGTCGTCGACGTTGGGGTGGGTGTCGCACTCGTCGGCTGGCTCTGCGATGGGCCGCCGGTTGGTGCCGGAACCACCACAGCGCGGGCAGGTGTTCTTCGTGCCCTCGAACCACTTTCCGCAGCCAAAGCACTGCCACGACCAGCGGTCGGGCTCGACGGCCGGGGTCGGGCGGGTTGCTGGCCGCTGGCGGCCGTCCAGCGACATGACCGTAGCGGGGAGCGCGTCTGTCTCAGCTGAGACAGACGCGACGTCCCGGGCGGCGGTGGAGTGGCTGATCCCGAGGGCGGTGCCGATCGCGCGGGTGGACATGCGACCAGCCGCAGCGCGGTGACGGCCTGGCGGCGGTGGACCTCGGTCAGCCTCAGCGCGCGCCCGATCTCCTCGTCGACGTACGCCTCCCACGACGCGTAGCCGAGGACCTCCCAATCGCCGCGCTCCCACGCGAGCGCGATTTCCTGGACCGTCTCCAGCCAGTCCTGCAAGCCCTGCCGGATCCGGTCGGCGCGGGCCCGCGCGACCGGCACCGTCGAGCGGATCTCCACCACGGCGTTCACCGGTTCTCCCCTCTGGTGCGCGCGACGGCCGCCGGGTCGAGGCGCAGGGTCGGGGCGTCAACGGGGTGGCCGGTCGCCAGCCGGCTGGCCACCACCAGCCGCCCGGTCGCGGTGGGCGTCGTCGCCGGCGCGGTGCCGGCCGGCGGCCGGCTGGACGAGGGTGGGCGGTCGGCGGCCGGGACCGGCGGCCGGCGCAGAACCCGACCGGGCCAGTCGGCCCCGGTGCCGGTCACCACGCGTCCTCCCCGTGGTCCCGCTCGCCCAAGATCGCGGCGTCACGCTCCCGCGCGGCCTCCACCAGCGCGTCCGGCAGCGGCCGGGGCGGGCGGCCGGGTCCGAGTGGCGGGCGTCGCCGGCCCTGCCGACCATGCGGCAGGTGCGGCAGGTCGCCCGGCCGGCGTGGTCGCGTCCGAGGTCCGGGTCCGGCACCAGCGGATGCCGGCGGCGGATCACCGGACCGACCCGTCGACGAGGGCACCGAGGCCGTCGATCGGTTCCTGTCCGGGCCCGGGGCGGCCACCCCGCCCGGACATGCCGGGCAGGGTGGCCGACACGGCCTGGACGGCGGCGGCGCGGGCGGCCGCCTTGCGCTTACGCCAGCAGCCTGCACCGACCCGGCGCGCGCGGGACTCCGGGGTGTGAAGCTCGCGGTCGCAGTCGATGCACCACACCGGGGTCGGCTCAGCCATCGCCGGCACCCGGCCGTGTCGCCGTCCGTTTCCACGTCGGCGGACGGCGTCCGGGCCGGCGAGGGCGGACCGGAGCCGGCCCCGCACATCGGCGGGCACCCACACGCCGGAGAGGTCCAGCGGCCCGCCGGCCAGCACGTCGAGCAACCGGTGAACATACGCCGACGCTCGCTCCGGCGGCGGGTCGATCGCCGGCGGGCTGTCCGGCTGCCACGCCGTCCAGATCCCGGCCGCGCCGGCCCGTAACGCCTCCCGACGGTCCGGCGAAACCATACGGTGCGCGAGCGCGGCCAGGGCCCGGTACGCCTGGGCCGACTGGTCCCGCTCGTCGAGCTGCCGGGTACGGGCAGCGAGAGCGACCATCACGGCGGCGAACAGCCCGCCGCCGGACAGAGCGACCAGGACGCTGACCACGTAGTGCTGACGTCGATCATCGGTGGGCCTCCGGGATGATGAGGTGGTCGACGGCGCGACCGCGCCGATGCAGTGGGTGGACGCGGCGCGCTGCGCTCGGTGTCGGGCCGTGCGGGCCCGGCGATCGGACACAGCGACGCAGACCGCGGCCGCGCCCAGCCACGCGAGGACCAGCACGACGATCAGCGACCAGGTACGGGGTCCGGCGTCGCCCGGCCACGCGGCGGCGAGCGCGGACACGATGAGCACCACGCCGGCGGCCACGGTCAGCACAGGCCCCACCGGCAGCGAGGGCCTCGTGGACGTCGGGCCGCCGAGCCGGGTACGGCGCGGCCAGCCCCGGTCGGGCCGGTGCGCCCACCACCAGATCCCCGCCGGGGCCAGGGCCACCAGCAGCAACCCGGCCACCTCCGGCGCGGCCAGGGCCACGCCCTGCACGATCCCGGCCCTCATGCCGCCGCTCCCACCGCCCGCAGCGGCACCGACGCGGTGACGACCAGACGGCTACCCCGCCACAGCGCACACGCGCTGTAGAGGTGCGTCTGCTGGCCGTCGACGATCGTCTGCTGCTCGACGGCCGTCGCGGCCGCGCCGACCTCGTCCGCCCACCCGGCGGCCTCGGCCACCGTGCGGCACGTGATCACGACCGTCTCGGTCCCAGCCAAGAACCGCACGCTCTCGGGGCGGGCAGCGCCGGCCGGTCGACGGCGGCGGTCAGGTCCGAGATCAACCGCAGCACCCGCGCCCGGCTCATCCGCACCCGGGCCGGCTGCGCCACCATCTGGCCGGCGACCGGCACCGGCGCGGCCGCCGGCAGCGGGCCCGGCATCCCGGACGGCGTGGCCGCCGGGACCGCGGAACCGTCCACCCACAACCCGCACACGCCCGGCGGGTCGACGCCCGCCCACGTCTCCGACTCCCGCCCGGCGGCCTGGATCGCGTCCAGCACACCGTCGAGGTCCCCGCTGCACACCATCACCGCGGCGGCCACTGTGCTGGACGCCTCGTCGCGGATCTCCACCCGCAACGTGGCGGGCCACCACAGGTCGGCAGGGTGAGGCGCTCCGGCCCGCCGGTCGTAGCGACGCTGGGCCCCGAGGTGGGGTCAGAGTCCCGGCGGGCCGGAGTCGTCTGGACGGGGGCGGCGACGTCGACGGGTGCCGCCCCGTCTCCGGCCGGGTGGCCGGAGTCTCGGCCGCCCGGGGGCGGCGGTAGGGTTGGTCATCTCGCTGTGGTCCCTTCGTGGAGGTTGGGCCTGGTCGGGATTCCGGGCCACGGCCGTGACAGCGGCCGTGGCCTTCTTGCTGCTGCTGGTGCTCGAGGCCAAGAGGCCGAGCACCACGAGGGCGATCACCCGCCGGCCGGGCCGGGCCGCAGACGCGACCCGGCACAGCTGCACAAGGTGGGTCATTCGGCGATGGCCAGGCGGAACGCTGCGCGCCGCTGCTTTTTCGCGTCCCGTCGCCGCTGGGCGGCGGTCAGCCCGCGCCGATCGTTCTGCCGCTGGTAGTTGTCCGACCGCTTCTCGGCCGACAGGGGAGCGGCTGAGGTGCTGTTGGCGCCGGCGCTCCACGCCGTCGCCTCCAGGCGGATGCGCTCGGCCACCTGCTGGCCGGGGACGCGCAGGGTGAGGTCGATCCCCGACTTGGTCGGGGGGCCGCCGGTCTCGGGTCCGGTCATGCTGCAACTCCTTTGGATCGGCCGACTTCGGCGCGCCTCGCGGCGACCTCGTCGGGGTGGGGACACTTGCCGGCTTCACCGCGCGGCTGGCCAGGATCTCGGCAGCGTCTTCGTGGGTGAAGCGGATCTCGTTGGCGATGCGGTGGTGCGGGAACGTCCGGGCGGAGACGCCTTTGCGGAGCCAGTCCTCACCGGTCTCCACAGCGCGGCCAGCTCGGCGAAGGTGAACACCTCCAGGTCGCGGCTGCTCACGCTGCGGCCTCGGTGTCGTCGGCCGGCGCGGCCCACTTGAAAAACTGGTCGAAGCTGACCGCCAGCCCGACGCGGGCGAGCTTGTCGGCGTTCAAGTCAAACGCGGCCAAGGCGTTCGCCATCAGCGCCTCGGAAACCACTCCCCCGTCGAGGGCCCGATCAATGGTCTTGCCCTCCATGCCGAGCAGTCGGCCGGCTGCCGGCCCCTTGTCGCGGCCGACCAGCGTGAGGAGGGCAAGCCGGAAGGGCACCGGCTTGACGTAGCAGTGGTGACGCGTTTCCGGTATCGCCAAGTGATTCCGTAAACGTGTTTCCGTTTTCACGTCCAGGGACGTTACTCCGGAAGTGCGTTGCCGACAACTCACCCGTTCGGACGACTGATCCGGCAACGCGTTTCCGGTTACTCTGTCCGACATGGCACAACGAGGACTGACCTCACGACAGGCCGCACGGGCGAAGAGACGCCAACAAGCAGGCAAGATTGATCTTCTTGAACCCCGCACACTGCGGCCCGGCTGGCAGCTACGCAAGGAAACGCGTTCCCGCTACGATCACGTCGTGGCGACGGGCGAGGTCAACCGACAGGCTTGGGTGGAGGTGGTCCGCGAGCTCCTCGCCGAAGAGGCCGAACTCCATCGGAAGACTCACGGCGCCAAGACCCGATTCGCGGCCAAGGTCGGTGTGAGCGTGCGCACCGTCGACACCTGGCTGCGCCGGGACGTGGACGTCAAGGAAGCCAACGTCCGTGCCGTTGCCGAGGCGTACGGCCGGGACCAGATGGAACTGCTCATTCGCGTCGGGTTCTATGCCGTCGAGCAGATGCCGTACAGGCCCTCAGACGAAGAGATCGACGAGGAACAGCGCCAGGTCCTGGAGTCGGAGCTAGACGACGAGATCAAGGCGGAGATCCTCCAGCAGCTGGAGGAGATGCGTGCCGCCGACGAGCGGCTAATCGTGGAGCAGCGCGAGCGCGATAAGCAGCGCCGGATGCGGGAGCTGGGTTACCGCATCGAGCAGGCGCGCCGCAGCGCGTAGCACCAACCCCTTTCACCGCCGCAGGCCCCGGCCGCGGCTCACCCACCCATGCCCTGGGGAGATTCCATGTGGATCGAGAAGAACGGGCGTACCTGGCGGATCCGCGAGCTCCTCGCCGGCGAGAAGATCACCCTCGCCAGCGGGTACGAGACGAAGAGCGCCGCCCAGAACGCCATGACGATCATGAAGGCAGACGCGCTGCGCGGCGACGCTCTGGTGCCACGCGGCGGGGAACTCACCCTGGCTGACTGGGTGGCCACCTGGTGGCCGGCCTACAGGCGCGCCCTCAAGGAGACCAGCCGGAACAGCATCGAAGGCGTGATCAACCGGTACATCGTGTCGATGCTCGGGCACCTGCGCCTGGGCGAGCTTTCGGAACAGCCACTCATCGTGCAGCGTTGGACAAACGACCTGCTCGACGGGCGCACCCGGGTCAAGAAGCCGCGGCCACTGGCAAACAAGACGGTGCGTAATGCCCACGGTCAGCTGTACGTGATCATGGCCGCCGCCATCACGCACAAGTACATCCGCCACAACCCGTGCGAACACACGCTGCTGCCTGAGGAGGACGACGACCGGGACGAGATGCTGTTCCTCACGCCGGAGGAAGCCGATCGCGTCATCCAGGCGACTCCGGAGCATTGGCGCCCGCTGATCCTCCTGTTCATGGCGACCGGCCTGCGCTGGAGCGAAGCGATGGGGTTGCGGAAGCGGGACATCGACCTGGTGCGGAACCGCCTGCACGTCCGGCTCCAGACGGTCGAGGTCAGCGGCCGGCCCATCGACCAGACACCGAAGACCAAACGCGGCAAGCGGCACGTGACCTTTCAGCACGACATCGCCGAGGTGCTGCGCCCCCTGCTCGACGGTAAGAGGTCCGACGACCGCGTGTTCACGGGCCCGAAGGGTGGACTCATCCGCCGCAAGGAGTTCTACGAGATTTGGTGGTTCGTGCGCGAGGCCGCCGGGTTCCCCGGACTGCGACTGCACGACCTGAGGCACACGCACGTAGCGTGGCTCATCGCGGCGAACGTGCCGCTGTCGGCGATCAGCCGGCGGATCGGCCACAAGGACATCGGATTCACCGACCAGCGGTACGGCCACCTCCTACCGGAGGTCGACGAGGGCGTTGTGGCGGCAGTGGAGGCCGCAATGCGCAAGGTCGACTTTAGGGGGAACGTAGGGGAACCGGTCCCCGCTTGACCCCCGCGAACCCCCGTCCACCCCGCCGAAACCCCTGGTCAGCCAGGTCGCAAGGCTCTGACCTGGGGCCATAAACAAGTTCGAATCTCGTATCCTCCGCTGGAGATTGGTAAGCGTTGAAGCAGGTCAGGCCCGGTCTTTGGACCGGGCCTGACGATCTTTAGGGGACAGGTAGGGGAAGTCAGCCGCGCTGGTGCCCCGGGCGCGAGCGTCGAGGGATCCGGGACACCTCGGCCAACCGCTTGCGGACGCCGGCGACGTAGCCGCGCGCCTCGGCCTCACGGACCGCCCGCTCCTGCTCCACCAGCGCCCGACTAGTGGCTTCGGCCCTTCCGCGCTGGTATGCCTGCCTCACCTCCAGGGCGTGGCGCTCCTCGTCTGCCTCAATGTCCGCCGCCATCATGTCGATCACACCGAGATGATGCCGCACTTCGTCCAGCACCGCCCGAAGGCGGCGATCATACGAATCGACGACAGCCACGAGCAGCATGCCGACTGGCAGGAGGGCGGCAGCCACCATCGCGGCCAGGAGGCTTGCCTCGATGGCCGTGACGCCGGCAGTCAGACAGCCGGCTCCAATGCAGCCGATGCCTGTGGTACGCGGGGAGGGATGGATACGCATGGGCGCACTCCTGGGTGGATGAGTCCTTACAGTGATCAACTCACAGCGGTGAGTCATTGAAACACCCGTACCGATCCGCCACGTCCCCACTGGCGGGGGCCATCACCTCGACCAGCGCGCAACTAGTTGACGATGCACGATCTTCACGCTATGGAACACACAGAGCGTGAAAACCCGCTGCGGGACCGAAGCCGCAACGATCGGGAGTGACGCACGCTCGGTGATCAATCTGATACATCACTGGCAATCCCTTCGCAGCGCGCTCCGCTGACTGATTTCACGCATCGCGCAAGAGATCCCGGCCCACCAGGTCGAAACGGTCACCAAGACGTTGCACTCAAGCGGATTTTCCGACGTACCGTCCGAAGTGGCGGCCCGCCGGGGTAGAGGCCGGCGGGCCGCCGCCCAGCCCTCTACCTGGGAGGAACCCCATGGACAGTCTCGGCCGCCAGATCGCCAAGATCCGGGGTAGACGCGGCATGTCGCAACGCGAGCTGGCCGCCGCCGCCGGCGTCAGCGTCGACCTGGTCTCGAAGCTAGAGCAGGGCCAGAGGAAAAGCGCCCGCTTGGAGTCCGTGGCCGCGCTTGCTCACGCGCTCGACGTCACGCCCGCCGAGCTGCTCGGCAAGCCGCGCGGCCTGGCCGCCGGCGCGGAGGACGGGGAGATCGGCGCGATCCGCCGGGCGGTGCTCGGTCTACGCCCGGACCACCAGGACCCGCCCACCCGGGCAGCCCAGACCGCCGCCATCGACGACCTCTGGTCGGCGTACTGGTCAGGGCGGTACGCGCACCTCGCCCGACAGCTGCCAGACCGTGTCGACCAGGCCCGCGCGCTCACCCGTGACGGCCGGCCCGCCGACCACGCGCTGCTCGCCAGCGCCCTCCAGCTCACTGGGAGCCTGCTCGCCCACCTCGCGCATGAAGACCTGGCCCATCTGGCGCTGACTGAGGCCGGACGCGCGGCCGAGGCCAGCGGGGACCACCTGCTCCACGCCGCACAACAGGCCACCCGGTCCTGGGTGCTGTCCCGACAGGGCCTCTGGTCCGAGGCGGAACACGTGGCGATTACGGCTGCGGCCTCCGTGGAGCCGACGCTGTCCCGGTCATCCGTCGACCAGGTTGCACTGTGGGGCGAGCTGCTCCGGTACGGCACCACAGCGGTGGCCCGATCCGGGCGGCAGGCTGAGGCGACCGAGCTACTCGGCCTCGTCGGCGCAGCGGCGTCCCGGATGGGCCACGACCAGGCCACGCGGTACGTCGGCCGGGCGTTCGGGCCGACGGTGGCTCGGATGAAGGCGGTGGACGTGGCGGTCTCGGGCGGCCAGCCGCGCCGCGCTATTCGGCTAGCCGACCAGGTGGAGCACCCGGAGGCGGCTCCGACCGCGATGCACGCCCGGTACCTGCTCAACGTGGCGTGGGCGCAGACGATGGACTGGCGATCCCAGGACGCGGTGGACACTCTCCGGCGGGTCGAAGCACTCACGCCGGAGCTGCTGCTCCATCAGACACTCGCTCACACGATCGTGGCCGAGCTGCTCCCGCGCCGGCACCGGCAGCGGCTCCCCGGGCTGGCGGCCCTCGCCGACCGCATGGGCGTGCCTAGGTAGGACGTCCGGTACCTGCCTGACTGGCCGGTTGCTGTCCAACTAGGACGCCCTGTCCCACTCCACTACACCTGACCGCCGATAGCGTCCGTGACAGGGCGTGATCAGGCGATCTCCGTCAGCTTCGGTGGTAATGGCCGCGGTCGCGCCCGCCAGCCGGGCGCGGCGGTGGTCGGTCCTTCCAAGAGCACCCGCCGCCGCGCCCCCTCACAGAGGGGCGCAGGTGGACGGCGCACAGCAGAACCCGGCACCGAACCGGGGCGAGCAGATCGACCAGGCGGAACGTGAGGCGGCGAAGCAACGGATCCTCGCACTCGCCGAAGATGACCGGGTGCCCGTTGACGACGTGACCCGGGCCGTACCCGACCGGCGGTGGCGCCGTGGACGTTGACGAACTGCCCATCGGCCGGCGCGTCGCCCAGTGGCGCATGCGGCGCAAGATGTCCCAGCAGGTGTTCGCCGACAGGCTCGGCAAGTCGAAGAGCTGGGTCGATAAGGTGGAGCGGGGTGTCCGCTCGCTCGACAAGGTCTCCACCATCCAGGACATCGCCGCCGTCCTGCGCATCGACACCGCGGTGCTGCTCGGCCGGGACGCCCAGCCGGACAGCGCCACTGAGCGGGTCGACGCCGTCGACCGGATCCGGGCCGCGCTGTCGACGTACGAGGTCGCGCTGGCCCGACCGGGCGCGCCGCTCGCCGTGGTGCCCGCCGGCGAGCTGGCCGGCCGGGTCGAGCACGCCTGGATCACCTACCAGCGTGCCCGGTATCCCCAGCTGATCGCGCTGCTTCCGGACCTGCTGGGCACCGCGCAGCGCACCCACGCCCACGGTCCGGTGTCGGGCCGGGCGCCGCTGGTGGAGGCGTACCGGATCACCGCCTCCCTGCTGGTAAAGCTCGGCGAGGCGGACCTTGCGTGGCTCGCCGCCGACCGGGCCATGGCGGTGGCCACAGGCGACCCGGTGCTGGTGGCCACCGCGGCCGTGCAGCTCGGCCACGCCCTGCGCGCGGCCGGCCGGGGGCGGGCGGCGATGTCGGCGGTGCTGGCCGCCGCGTACCGGATCGCCCCGCCCGTGATCGAGTACGGCACTCCACCCGAGCTGTCCCTCTGCGGCACGCTGCTGGTACAGGCCGCCCTGGCCGCCGCCCGCGACGGGGACGACTGCACCACCGTCGAGCTGATCGACGAGGCCGCCGACATGGCCGCCCGGGTGGGCGACGGCCACGACCACCACCGGACCGCGTTCGGGCCGACGGCTGTCGACCTGGCCCGGGTCACGGCGGCGATCGAGCTGGGCGAACGTGACGCGGTCGCCTGGCACGAGAAGGCGACCACGCAGTACGGCTGGCAGTGCCTGCCAGTCGAGCACCGGGCCGGGCATCTCGTCGACGCCGCCCGCGCCTACCTCCAAGCCGACGATCCGGCCGCCGCTGGTCGCGCCCTGGTCGACGCCGGCCGGCTCGCCCCGGCCGAGATGGACCGGCCGGCCGCGCGGGACGTGCTGGCCAGGGTGGTGCGCTGCCCCGACGTCCCGCCGACCGTGACCCGGCTGGCCACCACTCTGGGAGTCGCGTGATGACCGCACCGTTCCTGTCCCTGGCGCAGATCCGCAACCGGTTGCTGCTGTCCGTGCGGTACCACCAGCCCGGCCGGGACGGCCGGTGCCGAGTGTGCCGGGTGCCCGACTGCAAGGTGCGCCGCCACCTGGCTCGGGTTGACTCGTCGAGGGCGCCGCGATGACGCCGGCCATCCGCGACCACCGGTGCCGCGGCCCCCCGAGTCCGGTACCGCTCACCCGCGATCACCACCCGGCACAGCGCAGCAAGCCCGGTTCACACCGTCACGGAGGACAACTTGAGCGCCATCAGATCCATCGGAGCGGCACTGGCCGCCCTGACCATCGCCATCCTGCACGCCCCTACACCCGCCAGTGCCGGCCTGGCCCCGGCAACCGAACCGCAGCCCGAGGCTTGTGTCAGTCTCGCGTTGAGCCGAGGCGCGGACATCTGGACCTGCACCAGCGAGATGCTGGTGGAGGTCGACGTGAATGACCAGGGCGAGCCGCAACCGCCCGTCTACACGCCGATCGAACAGCCGATCGTCTCGTCGGAGCCGGCCGCCACGGCGGGCGAGGGCGTGACCGACGACTGGGACACCTGGTGCGAGACGGGGAGCATCTGCCGTCGCTGGATCAACTCGGGTGCGTCCGAGACGAAGGGCAACGCGGCGTACGGGAACCAGTCCGGCGTGATCGGCACCTACGACCTGGTGATTCGCACCAACATGAACGGCCGGTACGCCAACCACGGGCTCGCGTTGATCTGGGATTCGGGGCCGAGCCTCGACTTCAACGACGTGTACGTGCGGTGCCGGGAGGACCGGAACAACTTGCCGGACAACAACTGCGGTGACCACTACGCCGGGGGGCCACTCATCAGCGCCGGCACCTGGCGCTGGAACTCCGGCACGGTGCTTGGCAACAAGCTGAACAACGCGAACCCCTACTTCGCTGAGGTCACCGGCGAACTTCATCCCCACCGGGTACCCGTTCTACATCGCCGCGCCGCTGCGGACGATGAAATGGACGTGCCCGAGCAACCTCGCCAATCCCTGTTACTTCCCCTAATCGGCGGGCTGGGCTGGGATGATGGGTCGGGGTCGGCGCGGTCGACGCCGGCCCATCGTCTCGTGGGAGGCAGCGTGAACAGCCAGCCGGGTACCCCGATGAGCGGGTGGGACGAGGTCCCCACCTGGCCGGGACCCGCCCGCCGGTGGCAGCTACCACGAGCTGACCGACACGGGCTGGGGGCCCTCATCGGGTGGTTGAGTGGCGCAGGACGGCTCGTGCGGTCCCCGGACGTCTCCCCCACATGACCATCGAGGAGTGCACCGGCCCGGCCGGGGCACTCGGACGGTCCGGCCTCGGTCCCCTGAGGACCAGCAGGTTATCGACGACGGGGTCAACGACTACCCTGCGTGACGCCGGTATCCCGGATCGGCCGACCGGGTACCGGTGGTTCCTGCGGCTGCCGGACGGCTACAGCGGCGAGCAGGTCGAGTCCGCAGTCATCAGGGCGGTGGGGCAACTGCCGGCCGACCATGTGCGGCCGGCGCAGTTCGCTCCGCGGATTCGCGAGGTCCTTGAGGACGTCTACGCCGGCAGGTAGCACAGCGCGGCGGACGGTGGGGCCTTGTCCACAGGTGGAAGTTATCCACAACCGGACCCGGCGGGTTGCCTCGAGGAAGCGGGGCCGGCACGCTGGCCAGGTCGGCGCGGTCACCCTCCAGCCGCCGGCCACACCTGCGGGGCGGTGGGGCGGCTCGGTCGGCAGGCACCGGCAGTCCGGGCCCGGACACCCGCACCGCCCCCGCCAGCTCGGCGGGGGCGGTGGCCGTTGATCTACTCGGCGCGGGGCTGGCGTGCCAGGCGTTAGCGGCTGCGGTGTTGGCCTCCCGGTGGGCCTGCATGTGGGCGTCCCGGTAGCGGAGGCCGCGCACCAACAGTTCGACGATCCGGTTGCTGATCTCGTCCCTGCTCATCTCGTTTCCCCTCACCCTTGCCGCTTTGTGTACCACAATAATAGGGCGGTCGAGTGTGTCGACGCCAAGCCTTGTGGTGAACGTTTTTTGTGGTACAGTTTCGGCATGGAGATCAGGAACCGCCCAAGCGTCGGGGCCGACCGGCCACCGGAGTCACGCCGAAGCGGAACATCCGGCTCGGAGCCACCTGGGACCGCGCCGAGGAACTCGGCCGCCGCTCGCCGAGCTGCGCGGGTGAGAGTTCTCGATGACCGCGTACGTCGAGGAGGCGCTGCGCCGGGAGAACGCCCGAATCGAGCGCGAGCTGCGGCGCAGCGGTAACGCCTGACCCACCCACCCGACAACAAGTCGGGCCCGGACGCGGTGCTGGTAACACCGGCCGGGCCCTTGATCGACTGTCTAGGAGTCGACCCGTGCACATCATCGCTGACGCGCGCTCCTGCGCGCACACCACCCCGACCCGTGGGGTGGCCAGCTACGCCGGCCCCGCCTCCGGGCTCCGGGCTGCCCTGCTGACCAGCGCCGCCTCGGTCGTCCGACCGTCGCCACCGCGCTGACCGCCGGGGGTGCCCGGTGAGCCAGCACGTCAAGGCGGCCCTGCTCGCCAGCAAGGGCCTCAGCAAGACCGATCGCGGCGTCCTGGTCGCCATCGCCGCCCACATGAACAAGGCCGGCGACGCCTGGCCGTCGGTCGCCACGATCGCCGAGTACGCCGACTGCTCCGAGCGCACCGTCCAACGGTCCATCGCCCGACTCATCATCCCTCGGCCGGATCGTCTGGCGCCACGTCGCCGGCCGCGCCACCCGCACGTACCGGCTCGTCGTCGCCGCCGTCCGAGGGTGACGACCACGGGCCCGGGGGTGACAAACCAGCGCGCCGAGGTGTCAGATTCGGCCGCCGAGGGTGCCACCCTGGCTGTCACCCGAAGTGGTGAAGAGAGTTTGAAGGGGAAGGGGTCCGGGTCCGCACCTCGCGATGAGCACGGCCGCCTGGCCTGGTGGCAGTTCAAGCGATCCAGGACCGAGTCTCAGCGTCCGTCGTACCCGGAGCGGCGAGGAGCTGCGCTCCCGCCGCCCACCGGCACGGCGAAGTGCCAGAAGCCTGGTCACGAGGGGCAGCCCCTCCACAACTGCGGCCCGTGCCGCGGCGAGCAGAACGGCGGAGGCGTGCGGTGAAGCTGCTGACCCGCCCCCGGCTGACCGCCGAGGAGATCGCCGCCGCCCGCTCCGCCGAGGTCCGCGCCGACGTCGACCGGGCCCGCCAGCTCGACGCGCTCCAGCGTGAGCGGGCCGCCGCTGACCGGGCCGAGGAACGCCGTGCCGAGCGCGATCGGGCCCGCGCCGAGAAGCGCAGGCGCAAGGCACTGGCGAAGGCCCGTGCGCAGCGCCGTGCCCGCCGGCGTGCGCTCGCCAGCGTGGTGCGCACGGTCGGGCCGCTGCTGCTGGTCAACCTCGCCGCCATCGGTGGTCAGGCAGCGTATGGGTTCACCAGGACGCCGGCGGCGTGGCCGGTGCTGGCGCGGCTGCTGGTCGCGGTCGTCTACGCCGCCACCGTGGAATCGATCTCGCTTTATGTAAAACTGGCATGCGCACGACGCGTTGCTCAACGACTCGCCGAGCACCGCCGCGGCGATGCGCCGGCGCGCGTACGGCATCGCGGCCGTGGTGGCGGTCGTCAACTACAGCCATTTCGACGACGAGGGCTGGACGCCAACGCCGTTCGCCGTCGGCAGCGGTATGGCGTCGTTGCTGTCTCCCTGGTTGTGGGGCCTGCACACCCGCCGGGCACACGACATGCAGTTGCTGCGCCAGGAGCTGCGCGACGAGACCGGCGCAACGTTCGACCGACGGCGGAAGCGCGCCTTCCCTGTCCGCACCTGGCGTGCGCAGCGCTGGTCGATCGAGCACAGCGTGCGCGACCCGCGCGAGGCGTGGACCGGCTACCACGCCGAGCGGGCCGCGCGCCTCGCCGCACTGCCTGGCGGCCGGCTGCGCACCGCCCTGGCCGTGCTGCGCGGGCTGGACTTGGCGCCCAGGCTGCGCCAGCCGAGCCCACGCCGGAGCCGGTGAGCCTCGACGACCCGGACATCCAGGCGTGCGCCGAGGTGCGCGAGAGGATGCGCGGCATCCGTGACCGGTACGGTGCCGGCGCCGCCCGGATCGCGGCAGCCGACCGCGACCCACGCCGGTGGATCGACCTGCGCGCGGGCGGGTTGTGGGACCTCGTTGACGCGACGCACGAGCCTGCGCACGTGCGCCGCCCTGCGCCCGCTGCGCATCCTGCGCCGGTGGAAGCTGCGCAGCACTGTGCGCAGACGGATGCACCGGATGCGCGGACCGGTGCGCAGAGGGTCGACGCGCCGCCGTTACCCGGCCTCGACGACGCGCCGGCGGCGACGGACGTCCGCCGGTGTCGCCCGGACGGCGGCTCGGCTGGCCGAGGCGTACGACCGGTTTGTGGCCGAGCACGGACGCGCGCCGCTCGGCGGGACCTGGCGAAGGCGACGGGTGTGCACGTGGCGACCGCGAACCGGTGGAAGCGCGCCGCCGGGCCGAAGTAGTCCGAACACGACGACGTGCCCCCGCCCTTCCGTGGGAGGACGGGGGCACGGCTCGGACGCCGGTCAGTACGTGCGGTCGTCGCCAGCCGATGGGGCCGGCGCGCGGCGGCGAGCCACGGCACGTACGTACGGAGCCAGGCATCGACGCCGGGGACCGCCAGCACCCGGGTGACGGCGGCCGCGACGGTCACGCTTTGGGCGACGGCCGGGACGGTGTCGACGCCGGGCGGTGACCGCCACGGTGGGCAGCAGGGTCAGCGCGCCGACGCCGGCGGCGAACACGGTCCGGGCGGTGGCCCGCCACGGGTGGCGGGTTTGGGTAGGCTCCATCGGTCCTCCGATCAGGTGTGGGGCTGTTGGTAAGGGCGAGCTGCACCTTGAGGTCGCCGACCTGGCGCTGCAGCTCCTGGATCGTGGCGTCGCGGGCGGCCAGGTCGATGCGGAGCCGGTCCCTCTCTTCGCGGACGCTGGCCAGCTCGGCGACGCGGGACTCCAGTTCCAGCACCCGGGTGCGGAGCCGCTCTTCCTCGGCGGAGGTGATTCGCAGCGATTCGCGGTGGTGTCTAGGTCGGCCTTGACGCGGGCCAACTCGTTCCGCAAATCATCGGTGAGCTGCTGGTAGATGTCCTGCCTCACGAGAGCGGTCTGCACCTTGAGCTGCTCGGCCTGTGCCTCGGTTTGCTTGATCTGCGCCGCGCGGAGCCGCCGGCCGAGGATGTGCGCGACGATGGTGCCCGTGGCACCGGCACCGACCACGCCAGCCGATGTGACCACCGCGATCAGCACGCCGGTGTCCACAGGGCCTACTTCGCGCGGGGACGGCCTGGCCGAGCAGCTGGGCGAACTCGCGGGCGAGGGCCTCGCCGATCTCGGTGGCGGTGACCTCGGGGCCCAGCTCCGTGGCGACGGCCTGGGCGAGGGTCGGGGCGATCTGCTGGAGGTAGGCGAGCGTCTCGCGTCGGGTCTGCTCGCCCTGGGCGCGGATCTCGGCCACCACCTTGTCGGTGTCGTCGGCGGCCACGCCGGACAGGATCGTGTTGAGCACGTTGAGGTGCTCAGGCCAGCGGGGATGCCGCCGCCGGTGTACTGCCAGGGCAGGGCGCGCA
>NZ_FMHU01000004.1 GCF_900091415.1 Micromonospora inyonensis
CGCGCACCATCCGGGACCGCCGCGCCGCCCGGTCGCCCTTGACCTGGTTGCAGCACTGGCCACACGTCGGGCACCGACACGACGAACCGTGCGCCGCCTTGTGGAAGCGAGGGTCGTCCGGGTCCAGGCCCAGACGCAGCAGCACCTTGCGAGGTGGGTCGTGGTCCAGCTCGTACGCACCACCATGGCCACACAACCAGCACGTGGTGGTGGCTGCCTGCAGGTCGACCTTCGCTCTGCGATGGCGTCGGCCCTTGCGGCCTGCTGACCGGGCGACCACGTGCACGCTCCCCATGGGCTGCGGGCTGGCCTGGACAGGGCGGTTGGCTCGTCGGTGCAGACGCGATGGTCTGTCCCTTGGGCTCGCCCACCAGGCGCCCACCGGGAGGTGGCCGCCCTGTCCAGGAGTACGCAGCAGCCCCGCACCAACTGGGTCGGTGCGGGGCTGCTGGTCTGTCATCCTGTGGACGCACTGGTCCTACTGGCAGTGGAGCGTACGCCCTGCTCACAGCGTGATCAAGCCGGGGTGACCTCGACCTCTCCGACCTCGATCCTCTTCGCTCTCTCCGCTGCTCGGCGTGCCCGATCGGCCTCGTCGACGCGCTTCTGTTCGGCGATCTGGTCGAGCAGGTCCAGGACGTCACCGAACCGGTATCGCGGCCGACGCCACTCGTCGACGTCGGCGGCCGCCGGGCCTTCCGCGCCGAACGGCACCACCGGCACGGTGGCCACCCGCAGCCGGCCGCGCTGGACCAGTGCACGCAGTTGTCCGGCGGTGCAGTGCCGGCCGAGACGGACGGCGGCGTGGGCCAGCTGGGTGGCCGTGCCCCGGACGTCGCGGGCCTCGTCGAGCAGCCAGCGGATGCGGGGTCCGGTCTGGTGGGTGGTCTGGCAGCCGGGGCAGCGGACCCACGTCACGCCGGGCCAGGCGTACAGGTCGGTGGTGCAGTGCTGCGCCGGGTCGTCGGCGAGGGGCTCGGCGCAGACACCAGCGAACCACCGGTCGGCCGGGTTCTCGATCAGCCGGGCCATGGCGGCCGCCGCGCCGAGCAGCTCTTCGCCGGCGGCGGTGGCGTCCGGGGTCCGGCGCAGCCAGCCGAGGTGCGCGGCGACGAACCGGGCGGCGGCCGCCACCGGGTGCTCCGGACGGTCGTGGCGGATCGCGTCGCACGACGGGTGACCGCACCGGCCCGGCGCAGCGGCCCACCCGGCACCGGCGCACAGCGGCCCGACCGGGCGGGGCTGCCGCGTCGGCAGCGGGACGCCCCGGGTGCGGGCGATGTGGTCCATCCAGGTCACCACGACGTGCGCGGCGGCCCACGCGGCGGCCGAGGCGTCCAGGTCGACCGGGATAGGCGGCTCGGTCGAGCGAGGGCCGTCCCGGTCGCCGTAGCGAGCCTGCCGGGCGATGTTGACGACCGGCTCGGTGGCGTCGCGTGCCATGTCCCGCACTGCTCGGTGGACGGGGGCATAGCAGGGCTGGCAGACGTTTCCGCCGGTCGGGTCCGGGCGGGTGCACCAGGCACAGGTGGAGCAGGTTGCGGGCGGGGAGGGACGTCTGGTCATGGGTGCTCCGTGCGGTCCTGGTGCTCGGGGTCGGGCTGCGGTGGATGTCCGGCGTGGTGTTCGGGAAGGGGCCGGGAGGTGCGGAGGTACGGGGATCCGTGCAGGGGCCTCGGGGTGTGGTCGGGGGTCCGATGCGGTGGGCGGTAGGTGGTCCGGGGCGTGGGGGACCTAGTGAGGGAGCGGTGCCCGACCCGCCCCGTCCCGTCCCGGGAGACGACGCGACCTGAGTCGGGACGCTGGTGACGGCGCTGGTCGGAAGGCAGACGGGTGCGCTGTTGCCGCTGGTGGCAGGCGTTTCGGTGGGTGGGGGACCTGGATCGGGACCTGAGTGCGGACCTGGGTCGGGACCTGAGTCCGGACCTAGGTCCGGACTCAGGTCTGACGTTGGTCCGGATGCGGGTGGCTGCTCGCCGGGCGCGGGACGCAGCACCATGCCGGCGGCCTCGGGGGTGCGCTTGGACTTGCGGCGGTTGCAGCCGCGGCAGGCCACTACGAGGTTGGACAGGCCGTCGGCGATCTCGGGGTCGACGTGGTCGTAAGTGAGGCCGGCGTCGGAGACCCGGTCGGAGAAGGGGCAGAAGTTGCCGCAGTAGCGGCACACGTCGCGGTCGCGGGCCCGGACGGCCGCCTTCAGGGCGGAGTTCTTCAGCTCCTTGGCCTTGGCCTTGTGGACGTCGTTCTCCGACCGGGACGGGTTGCGGTCGAGGTAGTCGTGGATCAAGTAATCCCAGTCGTCGACCCACGTCCGGCCGTTCATGCACTCGCACCGCTCGCCGTCGTCGCGGCGGTGCAGCAGCGGCGCCCGGCCGTACCGGGCGCGCATGAGCCGCTCGTTGGCCTCGTCCCAGCCGAACAGGTCGAGGATGTCGGCGGTGAGGAACCCGTCGGACCGTTCGCCGGACACCCACGACAGCAGCTGGGTCCACACGCCGAGCGCCTCGGCGCGCTGCTTCTTCGCCCGCAGCCCGGTAGCACCGGGGTCGGCCAGGCCACGGACCTTGACGGACATGGCCAGCCGGTCGTCGATGCGCCCCCAAGGCATTAGCGGCGTCCTTTCGGGACACGACAACTAATGATCAACATCTATGGCTCTCCCGGTATGGCGAGGCGCGGCCACCGGTTCCGGTGGCCGCGCCGGGCGGGCGTGTAGGGGCTGTTTGCAGGTCAGCGGGCGAACGACATGTCTGGTGGAGCGTCGGGCGGGCAGGTGTCGCACCGTGAGCCCGGCAGGCCCCAGACGGGCGTGTAGCAGACGCAGCAGGCCACCATCTCGTAGCCGGCGACCCGGGCCGCCGGCTTCTCGGTGACCTCGGGCGGGGCCTGCCCGGCGAGGGCGGCGTCGACGAGCGCGCGGCCCTTGCGGGCCCGCTCGACGGCCTCCTCCGGGGTGCGGACCTCGCGAACAGCGACGTCGGTCTCCCACTTCGGCCTGCCCCGGTAGCCGCGCTGCATCACGCACCCGCCGAGCCGGCCGGAACGCCAGCGCCGATGACCGCCGTGGTGTCGTCCGCGTTCGCAGCTGCCTCCTGGCGGAGGGCCTCGGCCAGCACCTCCTCGCCGCGTTCGGTCAGCTGGTAGAGGCGCACGCCGTCCCGGTCGTCGGCGTCCTCGGCGAGCCGAACCAGGCGGGCCGCCATGAGCGGACCGAGCCGCCGGCCGGCGCGGCGCAGGCCGAACGGCGGGTCGGGCAGCTTCTCGAAGTCCGGCCGGGTGTAGCGGGGGTCGCTGTGCACGCGGCCCTGCCTGATCGCTACGAGCAGCTCGACGTGTTCGGGGCCGAGGGTGGTCTGCATGAGGGTGTCTCCGATCGTGCTGTTCGGGTTGTGCGTCACGCCGCCGGCTCTTCCTGATCGCCGGCGTCGAGCAGGGCCAGGTGCCGCCGGCGTCGCCGGATCCGGCGCGCAGCGTCGTCCTCCAGCGCTGCCCGCTTCGCCAGGGCCTGCTCGACCGGGTGGGGCGGCTCGGCCGGCGGCAAGGGAGGAGGGCCGTATCGCTCGGTCAGCAGGGCGTCGAGCAGGTCCTGCCGCGTCATGACGGGTCACCCCGGGTGGCGCGCAGGGTGGCGCAGGCAGCGCAGTCACGCGGCTGTAGCCGGACCCGCTTGCGGCCGGTGGCCCGACCGGTGAGGGTGATCCCGCAGATGTGCGGGTACCGCTCGTCGACGGGCACCGGCCGGCCGAGCAGGATGCTCGCGCCGATCCACACTCCGGGCTGCATCGCGTCACCGTGGCCCGTCCTCGACGAGCTGGCCGTCGAGCGCGTCGCCGGCGCGGAGCCCGGCCCGGACGCCGGCGGCGTACAGGGTCGACAGGTCCGCCGGCAGCAGGCCGAGCGCGCACAGCACGTCGAGGGCCTGGTCGACGCCGGCGACGTAGAGCTCCACGCTGTGCACGTCGTAGCGGCCGCCGTCGGAGAGGTAGCGGACGCTGAGGTAGCCGTCGCGGTGCCACTGCACGGCGACCAGCTCGGCCCGGGCCAGCGGGGCCACCCCGGGCGGCGGGGCGAACGGCAGCTCGTACTCGCGCGGCTCGACGCACCACTGCTGGGCGTGCCGGAGGGCGGCCCGGAGGCGGGCGATCTGCGTCAGCGTCAGCTGCGGACGGTCGACGGTGGGGGCGTCCGCCCCGTCGCCGGGGGAAGTCGGCGACGGAGCGGACACGCGGGGCTCGTCGACGACGTCGACGACGACGGCGGGCACCGGCGGGGAAGGCAGTGCAGGGGCGGCGGGGACGTCGACGGCGGCCACGGGCGCGGCGGGCCAGCACCGGGGGCACCACTTCGCGTCGTGCCGCTCCCGGGCCTGCCGGGCGGTCACGATCAGACCGTTACGCGTCGACCTGCGGCACACGGTGAACTCGGCACCGGGCGGCGGGTCGTGCGCCTCAATTCCCCGGCGCGCGATCGCGATCCACACCTCGTCGTCGTCGGCCGGGCCCGCCGGGAGGACCGCGTCGACACGACGCACGAACTCCGGCGCAACCTCGGCGACCGCCGCGATGCGCGCCGCCGGGTCGGTCTCGTACTGCTCGCCGAGGCCGGCCAGCTCGTCCTGGTCGTCGACGTTGGGGTGGGTGTCGCACTCGTCGGCTGGCTCTGCGATGGGCCGCCGGTTGGTGCCGGAACCACCACAGCGCGGGCAGGTGTTCTTCGTGCCCTCGAACCACTTTCCGCAGCCAAAGCACTGCCACGACCAGCGGTCGGGCTCGACGGCCGGGGTCGGGCGGGTTGCTGGCCGCTGGCGGCCGTCCAGCGACATGACCGTAGCGGGGAGCGCGTCTGTCTCAGCTGAGACAGACGCGACGTCCCGGGCGGCGGTGGAGTGGCTGATCCCGAGGGCGGTGCCGATCGCGCGGGTGGACATGCCGACCAGCCGCAGCGCGGTGACGGCCTGGCGGCGGTGGACCTCGGTCAGCCTCAGCCGCGCGCCGATCTCCTCGTCGACGTACGCCTCCCACGACGCGTAGCCGAGGACCTCCCAATCGCCGCGCTCCCACGCGAGCGCGATTTCCTGGACCGTCTCCAGCCAGTCCTGCAAGCCCTGCCGGATCCGGTCGGCGCGGGCCCGCGCGACCGGCACCGTCGAGCGGATCTCCACCACGGCGTTCACCGGTTCTCCCCTCTGGTGCGCGCGACGGCCGCCGGGTCGAGGCGCAGGGTCGGGGCGTCAACGGGGGTGGCCGGTCGCCAGCCGGCTGGCCACCACCAGCCGCCCGGGTCGCGGTGGGCGTCACCGTCCAGGTCACGGACGACCGCGTCGCGCATCAGCGCGGCGATCTTCTTGTGGCTCCGGTTGACCTTGCCGACGACGTCGCCCCAGACCCGGCGGACCGAGACCGCGTCGACCGTCCCGGAGGGCGGGGCGTCGGGGCGAGGCGGGGCGGGGGTGGCCGGATCCGGCATCACCGCCTCCGGTGGCACCGTCCGGTGCGGCGCGGCCGGCTCAGGGGCGGCGGTGGTCGGCACCCGGTCGACGCCAGCCGCCGGAACGCGTTCCGCAGCAGTGCCCCGCGACGGCGCAGGTGCGCCCCGGTCGGTCACCGGAGCCACCGGGGCGGGTGCGGCTTCCGGGCGGGCCGGCGCGGTGGGCCCGGGGTGGGCCGGCGCGACGTCGACGGCCGGACCGGAGGCGGGGACACCCAGGGTGAGCCGGCGTTCCATCCGCTCCAGGCGTTGCAGCAGGCCACCGGCGGAGTCGTCGACACCGGGCAGGAGCATCCGGGCGCAGATCAGCTCCAGCAGCAGCCGGGGGGCGGTGGCGCCGCGCATCTCGACCAGACCGTTGTGCACGATGTCGGCACATCGGGACAGCGTCGCCGGGCCGAGCCGTTGGGCCTGGGCGGTCATCCGCTCGATCTGGTCGGCCGGGCCGTCGATCAGGCCCTTGTCGGCGGCGTCCGGCACCTGCTGGAGCACGATCAGGTCGCGGAGGCGTTCGAGCAGGTCCGAGGCGAACCGACGGGGGTCGTGCCCGGCCTCGGCCACCCGGTCGACGGTGGCGTACGCCGCCGCGCCGTCCCCGGCCGCCAGGGCGTCGCACATCTCGTCGATCAGCGCGGCGTCGGTGACGCCGAGCAGGGCGGCGGCCCGGGCGTAGCTGACCCCCTCCGGTCCCGCCCCGGCGATGAGCTGGTCGAGCACGGAGAGGCTGTCCCGGGCGCTGCCACCGCCGGCCCGCACCACCAGCGGGAAGACCGCCGGGTCGACCGTGACCCCCTCCGACTCGCACAACTGCTCCAGGTACGGCCGGAGCGTCTTCGGCGGGATCAGCCGGAACGGGTAGTGGTGGGTCCGCGACTTGATCGTGCCGAGGACCTTCTCCGGCTCGGTGGTCGCGAAGATGAACTTGACGTACTCCGGGGGCTCCTCGACCAGCTTGAGCAGGGCGTTGAAGCCGGCCGACGAGACCATGTGCGCCTCGTCGATTACGTAGATCTTGAAGCGGCTGTTGGCCGGGGCGAAGAACGCCTTCTCGCGCAGTTCGCGGGCGTCGTCCACGCCGCCGTGGCTGGCCGCGTCGATCTCGATGACGTCGATCGAGCCGGCGCCGTCGCTGGTCAGCGACCGGCAGGAGCCGCACTGACCGCACGGCTCCGGGGTGGGGCCCTGCTCGCAGTTGAGCGAGCGGGCCAGGATCCGCGCGCTGGAGGTCTTGCCGCAGCCCCGGGGGCCGGAGAAGAGGTACGCGTGGTTGAGTCGACCGCTGCGCAGCGCCTGCGACAGCGGCTCGGTCACGTGCTCCTGCCCGATGACCTCCGCGAACGTGCGCGGCCGGTACTTGCGGTAGAGCGCCAGTGCCACCCGTCCCGCCTCCTCTCGACCGAGCCATTCTGCGCCGGCCTGCCACGGGTGACCACCCACCCCGCCGGCCGGACGCCGATCGGAGGGAGACGCTATCGGGCACCGGAGACAGAAAGGCCCCCCGTGCACCCGTCAGAGCCCGCTTATCCTTGCTGCCTTCCGGCCCTGGGGAGGTTCACGAGATGCACGCCGCACGGGGGGTGCACCAAGCGTACCCGACCCCCGGACGATCTTCAGGGGGTGGTGGGGTGAACGAGCCGGACGGGACCTGTATCCTGTTCGACGGAGGATTCGCCTAGAGGCCTAGGGCGCACGCTTGGAAAGCGTGTTGGGTTCACACCCTCACGAGTTCGAATCTCGTATCCTCCGCTGGAGATTGGTAAGCGTTGAAGCAGGTCAGGCCCGGTCTTTGGACCGGGCCTGACGATCTTTAGGGGACAGGTAGGGGAAGTCAGCCGCGCTGGTGCCCCGGGCGCGAGCGTCGAGGGATCCGGGACACCTCGGCCAACCGCTTGCGGACGCCGGCGACGTAGCCGCGCGCCTCGGCCTCACGGACCGCCCGCTCCTGCTCCACCAGCGCCCGACTAGTGGCTTCGGCCCTTCCGCGCTGGTATGCCTGCCTCACCTCCAGGGCGTGGCGCTCCTCGTCTGCCTCAATGTCCGCCGCCATCATGTCGATCACACCGAGATGATGCCGCACTTCGTCCAGCACCGCCCGAAGGCGGCGATCATACGAATCGACGACAGCCACGAGCAGCATGCCGACTGGCAGGAGGGCGGCAGCCACCATCGCGGCCAGGAGGCTTGCCTCGATGGCCGTGACGCCGGCAGTCAGACAGCCGGCTCCAATGCAGCCGATGCCTGTGGTACGCGGGGAGGGATGGATACGCATGGGCGCACTCCTGGGTGGATGAGTCCTTACAGTGATCAACTCACAGCGGTGAGTCATTGAAACACCCGTACCGATCCGCCACGTCCCCACTGGCGGGGGCCATCACCTCGACCAGCGCGCAACTAGTTGACGATGCACGATCTTCACGCTATGGAACACACAGAGCGTGAAAACCCGCTGCGGGACCGAAGCCGCAACGATCGGGAGTGACGCACGCTCGGTGATCAATCTGATACATCACTGGCAATCCCTTCGCAGCGCGCTCCGCTGACTGATTTCACGCATCGCGCAAGAGATCCCGGCCCACCAGGTCGAAACGGTCACCAAGACGTTGCACTCAAGCGGATTTTCCGACGTACCGTCCGAAGTGGCGGCCCGCCGGGGTAGAGGCCGGCGGGCCGCCGCCCAGCCCTCTACCTGGGAGGAACCCCATGGACAGTCTCGGCCGCCAGATCGCCAAGATCCGGGGTAGACGCGGCATGTCGCAACGCGAGCTGGCCGCCGCCGCCGGCGTCAGCGTCGACCTGGTCTCGAAGCTAGAGCAGGGCCAGAGGAAAAGCGCCCGCTTGGAGTCCGTGGCCGCGCTTGCTCACGCGCTCGACGTCACGCCCGCCGAGCTGCTCGGCAAGCCGCGCGGCCTGGCCGCCGGCGCGGAGGACGGGGAGATCGGCGCGATCCGCCGGGCGGTGCTCGGTCTACGCCCGGACCACCAGGACCCGCCCACCCGGGCAGCCCAGACCGCCGCCATCGACGACCTCTGGTCGGCGTACTGGTCAGGGCGGTACGCGCACCTCGCCCGACAGCTGCCAGACCGTGTCGACCAGGCCCGCGCGCTCACCCGTGACGGCCGGCCCGCCGACCACGCGCTGCTCGCCAGCGCCCTCCAGCTCACTGGGAGCCTGCTCGCCCACCTCGCGCATGAAGACCTGGCCCATCTGGCGCTGACTGAGGCCGGACGCGCGGCCGAGGCCAGCGGGGACCACCTGCTCCACGCCGCACAACAGGCCACCCGGTCCTGGGTGCTGTCCCGACAGGGCCTCTGGTCCGAGGCGGAACACGTGGCGATTACGGCTGCGGCCTCCGTGGAGCCGACGCTGTCCCGGTCATCCGTCGACCAGGTTGCACTGTGGGGCGAGCTGCTCCGGTACGGCACCACAGCGGTGGCCCGATCCGGGCGGCAGGCTGAGGCGACCGAGCTACTCGGCCTCGTCGGCGCAGCGGCGTCCCGGATGGGCCACGACCAGGCCACGCGGTACGTCGGCCGGGCGTTCGGGCCGACGGTGGCTCGGATGAAGGCGGTGGACGTGGCGGTCTCGGGCGGCCAGCCGCGCCGCGCTATTCGGCTAGCCGACCAGGTGGAGCACCCGGAGGCGGCTCCGACCGCGATGCACGCCCGGTACCTGCTCAACGTGGCGTGGGCGCAGACGATGGACTGGCGATCCCAGGACGCGGTGGACACTCTCCGGCGGGTCGAAGCACTCACGCCGGAGCTGCTGCTCCATCAGACACTCGCTCACACGATCGTGGCCGAGCTGCTCCCGCGCCGGCACCGGCAGCGGCTCCCCGGGCTGGCGGCCCTCGCCGACCGCATGGGCGTGCCTAGGTAGGACGTCCGGTACCTGCCTGACTGGCCGGTTGCTGTCCAACTAGGACGCCCTGTCCCACTCCACTACACCTGACCGCCGATAGCGTCCGTGACAGGGCGTGATCAGGCGATCTCCGTCAGCTTCGGTGGTAATGGCCGCGGTCGCGCCCGCCAGCCGGGCGCGGCGGTGGTCGGTCCTTCCAAGAGCACCCGCCGCCGCGCCCCCTCACAGAGGGGCGCAGGTGGACGGCGCACAGCAGAACCCGGCACCGAACCGGGGCGAGCAGATCGACCAGGCGGAACGTGAGGCGGCGAAGCAACGGATCCTCGCACTCGCCGAAGATGACCGGGTGCCCGTTGACGACGTGACCCGGGCCGTACCCGACCGGCGGTGGCGCCGTGGACGTTGACGAACTGCCCATCGGCCGGCGCGTCGCCCAGTGGCGCATGCGGCGCAAGATGTCCCAGCAGGTGTTCGCCGACAGGCTCGGCAAGTCGAAGAGCTGGGTCGATAAGGTGGAGCGGGGTGTCCGCTCGCTCGACAAGGTCTCCACCATCCAGGACATCGCCGCCGTCCTGCGCATCGACACCGCGGTGCTGCTCGGCCGGGACGCCCAGCCGGACAGCGCCACTGAGCGGGTCGACGCCGTCGACCGGATCCGGGCCGCGCTGTCGACGTACGAGGTCGCGCTGGCCCGACCGGGCGCGCCGCTCGCCGTGGTGCCCGCCGGCGAGCTGGCCGGCCGGGTCGAGCACGCCTGGATCACCTACCAGCGTGCCCGGTATCCCCAGCTGATCGCGCTGCTTCCGGACCTGCTGGGCACCGCGCAGCGCACCCACGCCCACGGTCCGGTGTCGGGCCGGGCGCCGCTGGTGGAGGCGTACCGGATCACCGCCTCCCTGCTGGTAAAGCTCGGCGAGGCGGACCTTGCGTGGCTCGCCGCCGACCGGGCCATGGCGGTGGCCACAGGCGACCCGGTGCTGGTGGCCACCGCGGCCGTGCAGCTCGGCCACGCCCTGCGCGCGGCCGGCCGGGGGCGGGCGGCGATGTCGGCGGTGCTGGCCGCCGCGTACCGGATCGCCCCGCCCGTGATCGAGTACGGCACTCCACCCGAGCTGTCCCTCTGCGGCACGCTGCTGGTACAGGCCGCCCTGGCCGCCGCCCGCGACGGGGACGACTGCACCACCGTCGAGCTGATCGACGAGGCCGCCGACATGGCCGCCCGGGTGGGCGACGGCCACGACCACCACCGGACCGCGTTCGGGCCGACGGCTGTCGACCTGGCCCGGGTCACGGCGGCGATCGAGCTGGGCGAACGTGACGCGGTCGCCTGGCACGAGAAGGCGACCACGCAGTACGGCTGGCAGTGCCTGCCAGTCGAGCACCGGGCCGGGCATCTCGTCGACGCCGCCCGCGCCTACCTCCAAGCCGACGATCCGGCCGCCGCTGGTCGCGCCCTGGTCGACGCCGGCCGGCTCGCCCCGGCCGAGATGGACCGGCCGGCCGCGCGGGACGTGCTGGCCAGGGTGGTGCGCTGCCCCGACGTCCCGCCGACCGTGACCCGGCTGGCCACCACTCTGGGAGTCGCGTGATGACCGCACCGTTCCTGTCCCTGGCGCAGATCCGCAACCGGTTGCTGCTGTCCGTGCGGTACCACCAGCCCGGCCGGGACGGCCGGTGCCGAGTGTGCCGGGTGCCCGACTGCAAGGTGCGCCGCCACCTGGCTCGGGTTGACTCGTCGAGGGCGCCGCGATGACGCCGGCCATCCGCGACCACCGGTGCCGCGGCCCCCCGAGTCCGGTACCGCTCACCCGCGATCACCACCCGGCACAGCGCAGCAAGCCCGGTTCACACCGTCACGGAGGACAACTTGAGCGCCATCAGATCCATCGGAGCGGCACTGGCCGCCCTGACCATCGCCATCCTGCACGCCCCTACACCCGCCAGTGCCGGCCTGGCCCCGGCAACCGAACCGCAGCCCGAGGCTTGTGTCAGTCTCGCGTTGAGCCGAGGCGCGGACATCTGGACCTGCACCAGCGAGATGCTGGTGGAGGTCGACGTGAATGACCAGGGCGAGCCGCAACCGCCCGTCTACACGCCGATCGAACAGCCGATCGTCTCGTCGGAGCCGGCCGCCACGGCGGGCGAGGGCGTGACCGACGACTGGGACACCTGGTGCGAGACGGGGAGCATCTGCCGTCGCTGGATCAACTCGGGTGCGTCCGAGACGAAGGGCAACGCGGCGTACGGGAACCAGTCCGGCGTGATCGGCACCTACGACCTGGTGATTCGCACCAACATGAACGGCCGGTACGCCAACCACGGGCTCGCGTTGATCTGGGATTCGGGGCCGAGCCTCGACTTCAACGACGTGTACGTGCGGTGCCGGGAGGACCGGAACAACTTGCCGGACAACAACTGCGGTGACCACTACGCCGGGGGGCCACTCATCAGCGCCGGCACCTGGCGCTGGAACTCCGGCACGGTGCTTGGCAACAAGCTGAACAACGCGAACCCCTACTTCGCTGAGGTCACCGCGAACTTCATCCCCACCGGGTACCCGTTCTACATCGCCGCGCCGCTGCGGACGATGAAATGGACGTGCCCGAGCAACCTCGCCAATCCCTGTTACTTCCCCTAATCGGCGGGCTGGGCTGGGATGATGGGTCGGGGTCGGCGCGGTCGACGCCGGCCCATCGTCTCGTGGGAGGCAGCGTGAACAGCCAGCCGGGTACCCCGATGAGCGGGTGGGACGAGGTCCCCACCTGGCCGGACCCGCCCGCCGGTGGCAGCTACCACGAGCTGACCGACAACGGGCTGGGGGCCCTCATCGGGTGGTTGAGTGGCGCAGGACGGCTCGTGCGGTCCCCGGACCGTCTCCCCACATGACCATCGAGGAGTGCACCGGCCCGGCCGGGACACTCGGACGGTCCGGCCTCGGTCCCCTGAGGACCAGCAGTTATCGACGACGGGGTCAACGACTACCTGCGTGACGCCGGTATCCCGGATCGGCCGACCGGGTACCGGTGGTTCCTGCGGCTGCCGGACGGCTACAGCGGCGAGCAGGTCGAGTCCGCAGTCATCAGGGCGGTGGGGCAACTGCCGGCCGACCATGTGCGGCCGGCGCAGTTCGCTCCGCGGATTCGCGAGGTCCTTGAGGACGTCTACGCCGGCAGGTAGCACAGCGCGGCGGACGGTGGGGCCTTGTCCACAGTCGGAAGTTATCCACAACCGGACCCGGCCGGGTTGCCTCGAGGAAGCGGGGCCGGCACGCTGGCCAGGTCGGCGCGGTCACCCTCCAGCCGCCGGCCACACCTGCGGGGCGGTGGGGCGGCTCGGTCGGCAGGCACCGGCAGTCCGGGCCCGGACACCGCACCGCCCCCGCCAGCTCGGCGGGGCGGTGGCCGTTGATCTACTCGGCGGCGGGGCTGGCGTGCCAGCGTTAGCGGCTGCGGTGTTGGCCTCCGGTGGGCCTGCATGTGGGCGTCCCGGTAGCGGAGGCCGCGCACCAACAGTTCGACGATCCGGTTGCTGATCTCGTCCCTGCTCATCTCGTTTCCCCTCACCCTTGCCGCTTTGTGTACCACAATAATAGGGCGGTCGAGTGTGTCGACGCAAGCCTTGTGGTGAACGTTTTTTGTGGTACAGTTTCGGCATGGAGATCAGGAACCGCCCAAAGCGTCGGGGCCGACCGGCCACCGAGTCACGCCGAAGCGGAACATCCGGCTCGGAGCCACCTGGGACCGCGCCGAGGAACTCGGCCGCCAGCTCGCCGAGCTGCGCGGTGAGAAGTTCTCGATGACCGCGTACGTCGAGGAGGCGCTGCGCCGGGAGAACGCCCGAATCGAGCGCGAGCTGCGGCGCAGCGGTAACGCCTGACCCACCCACCCGACAACAAGTCGGGCCCGGACGCGGTGCTGGTAACACCGGCCGGGCCCTTGATCGACTGTCTAGGAGTCGACCCGTGCACATCATCGCTGACGCGCGCTCCTGCGCGCACACCACCCCGACCCGGCGTGGGGTGGCCAGCTACGCCGGCCCCGCCTCCGGGCTCCGGGCTGCCCTGCTGACCAGCGCCGCCCTCGGTCGTCCGACCGTCGCCACCGCGCTGACCGCCGGGGGTGCCCGGTGAGCCAGCACGTCAAGGCGGCCCTGCTCGCCAGCAAGGGCCTCAGCAAGACCGATCGCGGCGTCCTGGTCGCCATCGCCGCCCACATGAACAAGGCCGGCGACGCCTGGCCGTCGGTCGCCACGATCGCCGAGTACGCCGACTGCTCCGAGCGCACCGTCCAACGGTCCATCGCCCGACTCATCAACCTCGGCCGGATCGTCTGGCGCCACGTCGCCGGCCGCGCCACCCGCACGTACCGGCTCGTCGTCGCCGCCGTCCGAGGGTGACGACCACGGGCCCGGGGGTGACAAACCAGCGCGCCGAGGTGTCAGATTCGGCCGCCGAGGTGCCACCCTGGCTGTCACCCGAAGTGGTGAAGAGAGTTTGAAGGGAAGGGGTCCGGGTCCGCACCTCGCGATGAGCACGGCCGCCTGGCCTGGTGGCAGTTCAAGCGATCCAGGACCGAGTCTCAGCGTCCGTCGTACCCGGGCGGCGAGGAGCTGCGCTCCCGCCCCACCGGCACGGCGAAGTGCCAGAAGCCTGGTCACGAGGGGCAGCCCCTCCACAACTGCGGCCCGTGCCGCGGCGAGCAGAACGGCGGAGGCGTGCGGTGAAGCTGCTGACCCGCCCCCGGCTGACCGCCGAGGAGATCGCCGCCGCCCGCTCCGCCGAGGTCCGCGCCGACGTCGACCGGGCCCGCCAGCTCGACGCGCTCCAGCGTGAGCGGGCCGCCGCTGACCGGGCCGAGGAACGCCGTGCCGAGCGCGATCGGGCCCGCGCCGAGAAGCGCAGGCGCAAGGCACTGGCGAAGGCCCGTGCGCAGCGCCGTGCCCGCCGGCGTGCGCTCGCCAGCGTGGTGCGCACGGTCGGGCCGCTGCTGCTGGTCAACCTCGCCGCCATCGGTGGTCAGGCAGCGTATGGGTTCACCAGGACGCCGGCGGCGTGGCCGGTGCTGGCGCGGCTGCTGGTCGCGGTCGTCTACGCCGCCACCGTGGAATCGATCTCGCTTTATGTAAACTGGCATGCGCACGACGCGTTGCTCAACGACTCGCCGAGCACCGCCGCGGCGATGCGCCGGCGCGCGTACGGCATCGCGGCCGTGGTGGCGGTCGTCAACTACAGCCATTTCGACGACGAGGGCTGGACGCCAACGCCGTTCGCCGTCGGCAGCGGTATGGCGTCGTTGCTGTCTCCCTGGTTGTGGGGCCTGCACACCCGCCGGGCACACGACATGCAGTTGCTGCGCCAGGAGCTGCGCGACGAGACCGGCGCAACGTTCGACCGACGGCGGAAGCGCGCCTTCCCTGTCCGCACCTGGCGTGCGCAGCGCTGGTCGATCGAGCACAGCGTGCGCGACCCGCGCGAGGCGTGGACCGGCTACCACGCCGAGCGGGCCGCGCGCCTCGCCGCACTGCCTGGCGGCCGGCTGCGCACCGCCCTGGCCGTGCTGCGCGGGCTGGACTTGCGCGCCCAGGCTGCGCCAGCCGAGCCCACGCCGGAGCCGGTGAGCCTCGACGACCCGGACATCCAGGCGTGCGCCGAGGTGCGCGAGAGGATGCGCGGCATCCGTGACCGGTACGGTGCCGGCGCCGCCCGGATCGCGGCAGCCGACCGCGACCCACGCCGGTGGATCGACCTGCGCGCGGCGGGTTGTGGGACCTCGTTGACGCGACGCACGAGCCTGCGCACGTGCGCCGCCCTGCGCCCGCTGCGCATCCTGCGCCGGTGGAAGCTGCGCAGCACTGTGCGCAGACGGATGCACCGGATGCGCGGACCGGTGCGCAGAGGGTCGACGCGCCGCCGTTACCCGGCCTCGACGACGCGCCCGGCGGCGACGGACGTCCGCCGGTGTCGCCCCGGACGGCGGCTCGGCTGGCCGAGGCGTACGACCGGTTTGTGGCCGAGCACGGACGCGCGCCGCTCGGCCGGGACCTGGCGAAGGCGACGGGTGTGCACGTGCGACCGCGAACCGGTGGAAGCGCGCCGCCGGCCGAAGTAGTCCGAACACGACGACGTGCCCCCGCCCTTCCGTGGGAGGACGGGGGCACGGCTCGGACGCCGGTCAGTACGTGCGGTCGTCGCCAGCCGATGGGGCCGGCGCGGCGGCGAGCCACGGCACGTACGTACGGAGCCAGGCATCGACGCCGGGGACCGCCAGCACCCGGGTGACGGCGGCCGCGACGGTCACGCTTTGGGCGACGGCCGGGACGGTCGACGCCGGCGGTGACCGCCACGGTGGGCAGCAGGGTCAGCGCCGACGCCGGCGGCGAACGGTCCGGGCGGTGGCCCGCCACGGGTGGCGGGTTTGGGTAGGCTCCATCGGTCCTCCGATCAGGTGTGGGGCTGTTGGTAAGTCGGTTTTGACCTTCCTTGCAGCTCCTGCGTGGCTCCGTGTCGGGTCGGGGTCGCACCGCACGCTGGCCAGCTCGCGACGCGGGACTCCAGTTCCAGCACCCGGGTGCGGAGCCGCTCTTCCTCGGCGGAGGTGATTCGCAGCGATTCGCGGGTGGTGTCTAGGTCGGCCTTGACGCGGGCCAACTCGTTCCGCAAATCATCGGTGAGCTGCTGGTAGATGTCCTGCCTCACGAGAGCGGTCTGCACCTTGAGCTGCTCGGCCTGTGCCTCGGTTTGCTTGATCTGCGCCGCGCGGAGCCGCCGGCCGAGGATGTGCGCGACGATGGTGCCCGTGGCACCGGCACCGACCACGCCAGCCGATGTGACCACCGCGATCAGCACGCCGGTGTCCACAGGGCCTACTTCGCGGCGGGACGGCCTGGCCGAGCAGCTGGGCGAACTCGCGGGCGAGGCCTCGCCGATCTCGGTGGCGGTGACCTCGGGGCCCAGCTCCGTGGCGACGCCTGGGCGAGGGTCGGGGCGATCTGCTGGAGGTAGGCGAGCGTCTCGCGTCGGGTCTGCTCGCCCTGGCGCGGATCTCGGCCACCACCTTGTCGGTGTCGTCGGCGGCCACGCCGGACAGGATCGTGTTGAGCACGTTGAGGGTGCTCAGGCCAGCGGGGATGCCGCCGCCGGTGTACTGCCAGGCAGGGCGCGCATCAACTTCGACACCGTGGGGTCCTGGAGGATCTTGACGAATTGCTGGGGGTCATTGCCGTTCCTTCCATGAGTGCTGCAAGCCCGAAGGGGCGGCCGTCTTCGTCTCCGTCCGGGTGTCCGGACAGGTGCGCGTGCTCGTTGTGCGGGTTGCTGCCGGCGTAGGTCCGGGCCTCCCACCCGGAGGACGCCGCCCAGATCACGCCGCGGTAGATGATGTAGATCAGCCGGCGTTCCAGGCCGGCTCGGCACCGGCCGACCAGGTGCGCGACGAGCATCTGCATCGTTAGGCCGGGCACGTTGAGGTCGGCGTCGATGTCGAACGCTCTGACCTCGTTCTTGCTGTCGGCGTCCGTGCGCTCCGAGCGGCCCGACTCGTCGGGGTTGTGCCCCGACTTCGAGTCCTGGTGTGCCTGGTCGCCGATCGTGCCGTCGCTGGTTTTGTCTCGGCGTGGCGCGATTTCCTCCAGCTCTCGCCGCAGCTGGATGATCCACGCCACCAGCGCCCACGCCGGGGCCATCAGGCGTTGCCGTACTGGTGTGCGGCCGGGTCGGCGGGGGGCGTACTCGCCGAGGACGTCGCGCTCGTCGACGGCGTCCCCGCTGATCTCGTCCGGGTCCTCGTCGATGCCGGGGGTGATGACGATGCGTGGCTGGTCGGCTCGGGCATGGTTCTCCTCCGTCGCGTGGGTGTCGGGTATTGGTCAGGGGTCGATGGGCCGGGTCGGTCGGCGTGCTCGGGTAGGGCACACTGAACGTCGTGAATGGACTGAGAAAGCAGTTGGCTGTCGGGTTCGTCGCGCTCGCGGCCGCCGGGGTCATCGGTGGGTGACGGCGGTGTCGTTGGTGAGCGGCGACCGGCCGGCTCAGCAGGTGCGGACCGTGTCGGATGAGGGCGACGTCGCGCCGACCACGGAGGTGCGGAGCCCGACGCGGCGACCGGGCCGGTGGCCACCACGGCTCCCGCGCCGTCGGCGACGTCGTCGACGGCGGCCGTGACGAAGAGCGGGAAGAGCACCGTGACGGAGGTCGAGCCGACCACCGCGCCGCCGACCACGCCGCCGGCGGCGACGGAAGAGCCGACGCGGATGCCCCGGAGACGCCGCCGCGGATGACCACGGCGCCGCCTCCGCCGATGCAGTGCCTGCCGCAGGAGATCGGGATTAACCCCGCTGCCCGTCACCGCCGGCTTAGGACTGCTGGGTCCACGACGCGGTGACCATCGCCCGGACGGCGGCCCGTGCCAGCGGTGCGCCGTCCGGCGACGCTCATACCGAGGATCTCGCCGAAGTCGCCGGCTGGCAGCGGCAGCGGTCCGATGTCGGTGAATCCCACGGAGAAGCCGACGGCGATGGTGGGGCCAAGCTGGTGCCGTCGCACATCAGCCGTACCTCGCCGGTGGTGCCGGACGCGTCGGTGTGTGGCGCAGCCGTACGAACAGGCGCGGCTGTTGGCGGGGCACGGCGGTCTCCACCAGCGGGCTGAACGAGGATTCCGTAGTGCCAGGCCACTGGTGTAGTCGGATCCGGCCCAGGTGACGGGTAGCCAGGGACGGGCGATGCCCTGCCCAGAGACCTCGTCGGTGGACAGGACGATGTGCCCCTGCCGGTCCCACACGGCCCAGATGCCGTCGAAGAGGCTCATGGCCACGCCGCTGCCCTCAGCGCTGGACCGGTAGGCGACCAGGCCCGGTTTCGTGTCGGTCGAACGGGACTCGGCCGAGGCGGACGATGATGCTGCCGTCGGGTGCCTCGACGATGACCTCTCTCGCCTTGACGGTGATGCCGCCGGCACCGATGCTCGCCGACGCCAGCCGGCGGCCGGCGAGCAGTTCACGGACCTGCCGTTCCAGGTCGGTGATACGGCGGACCAGCCA